>NZ_JAWZTE010000030.1:0-509 GCF_033875155.1 Actinocorallia sp. A-T 12471
GATCCCTTCGGGGTGATGGGGATGTGGGCTAGTCCGGGACCTGATCGGGTAGTAGGTGAGCGATGGGGTGACGCAGGAGGGTAGCTCAGCCCGGGCGATGGTTGTCCCGGGGTAAGCCTGTAGGGCGAAGCATAGGCAAATCCGTGCTTCATATAGCCTGAGAGGTGATGCCGAGCCGTTTTAGGCGAAGTGAGTGATCCCATGCTGCCGAGAAAAGCCTCTAGCGAGTGTACTGGCGGCCCGTACCCCAAACCGACTCAGGTGGTCAGGTAGAGAATACCAAGGCGTTCGGGTGAACTGTGGTTAAGGAACTCGGCAAATTGCCCCCGTAACTTTGGGAGAAGGGGGGCCTCGTATGGTGATGGGACTTGCTCCTTGAGCTGTGTGGGGTCGCAGATACCAGGGGGAAGCGACTGTTTACTAAAAACACAGGTCCGTGCGAAGTCGTAAGACGCTGTATACGGACTGACGCCTGCCCGGTGCCGGAACGTTAAGAGGACCGGTTAGAC
>NZ_JAWZTE010000031.1:0-394 GCF_033875155.1 Actinocorallia sp. A-T 12471
ACCGTTATCTGTCATATATTACGCGAACAACGGGGAATCCCCGCCATTCCTGAAACGGGTCAGGGCCGGACGCCGTGCAGGCGTCCGGCCCCGTGGGGGTTACCGCGTCAGCGGTGGAAGGCGGCTACTTGAGGTCGGCGAGGGACTTGCCGACGTCGGCGAGCGTCGCGGGCTTCACGTAGGACTTCACCAGCTTGTACGCCGGAGCGCCGCAGCGGAACGCGCCGGTGTCGGGCTTGAAGTCGGCGGGCTTCCAGCCGTCCGGCGTGGCCTGCTCGACGTTGAAGCAGTTGAGCGGGGCGTCGGCCTTGCTCAGGTCGATCGGGGCGAGCAGGCCGCCCGCCGTCCACTCGCTCTCCTTCAGCGCGGCCTCGTAGACGCACTTGCGGGTGAG
>NZ_JAWZTE010000032.1:0-376 GCF_033875155.1 Actinocorallia sp. A-T 12471
TGGTCCCACAACCCCGACCGTGCAACGCCCGCCGGCTATCACACACGATCGGTTTAGGCTCTTCCGCTTTCGCTCACCACTACTCACGGAATCACAATTGTTTTCTCTTCCTGCGGGTACTGAGATGTTTCACTTCCCCGCGTTCCCACCAACCTGCCTATGCATTCAGCAGGCGGCGACGCTCCATGAAGAGCGCCAGGTTTCCCCATTCGGAAATCCCCGGATCAAAGTCTGGTTGCCGACTCCCCGAGGCATATCGCAGGCTCCCACGTCCTTCATCGGCTCCTGATGCCAAGACATCCACCGTATGCCCTTAAAAACTTGAACCACACACAATGGCCCAAAACCAAGACATAAATGTGAACTGAAAAACTCT
>NZ_JAWZTE010000033.1:0-276 GCF_033875155.1 Actinocorallia sp. A-T 12471
AGAGTTACAAAGTCTCGTGGTAGTCGAATGGCATGGGAAGGCCGACCGTAGACGGTGAGAGTCCGGTAGACGAAACTGCGAGTCCTCTTGGGTGTGTTCCCGAGTAGCACGGAGCCCGTGAAATTCCGTGTGAATCTGCCACGACCACGTGGTAAGGCTGAATACTCCCTGATGACCGATAGCGGACAAGTACCGTGAGGGAAAGATGAAAAGTGCCCCGGTGAGGGGTCGTGAAATAGTACCTGAAACCGTGTGCCTACAAGCCGTCAGAGCGTC
>NZ_JAWZTE010000034.1:0-262 GCF_033875155.1 Actinocorallia sp. A-T 12471
TCAGTCATGCGGCAAAACTATTCTGTTAACAAGCCAGTACGAGCACTGGCACACACTCCCAGCAGAGTGCTGGGGGTTGCGGGTTCCGGCTGTTCAGCGGGAACCGCACAGGGACGCGAGCACACACAGCATGTCTTGAAGTCTTGGTTGTGTGTTGGTCAAGTCGCTCGGCCTATTAGTACCGGTCGACTCCACACCTTGCAGTGCTTCCATCTCCGGCCTATCAACCCAATAGTCTGTTGGGGGCCTTACCCACCGTAGG
>NZ_JAWZTE010000035.1:0-258 GCF_033875155.1 Actinocorallia sp. A-T 12471
AAACAGACGGCTCCGAACACAAGACCCCCTCGAAAGGGGGCCTGGAGTTTGGCCCGCAGATCCGAAGATCCGGTTGCCCGTTTCTTCAGGACCCAACAGCGTGCTCAACAAGTCCCGGCCCTCATCGACCCCGTTCCACTCCAGGAGGGTTAACCCCCTGGCTGTACTTGCGGAAGGACGATCGGTCCTTGCTGAATAGTCAGTGCTCCACAGACTAACGAGCAGCTCGTGGGACCTGCCCTTGTGGCAGGTCGTTAG
>NZ_JAWZTE010000036.1:0-242 GCF_033875155.1 Actinocorallia sp. A-T 12471
CTTATTCTGTTAACAAGCCAGTACGAGCACTGGCACACACTCCCAGCAGAGTGCTGGGGGTTGCGGGTTCCGGCTGTTCAGCGGGAACCGCACAGGGACGCGAGCACACACATATGCAGGATTCTGGTTGTGTGATGGTCAAGTCGCTCGGCCTATTAGTACCGGTCGACTCCACACCTTGCAGTGCTTCCATCTCCGGCCTATCAACCCAATAGTCTGTTGGGGGCCTTACCCACCCTAAA
>NZ_JAWZTE010000037.1:0-222 GCF_033875155.1 Actinocorallia sp. A-T 12471
CTTCGGGTGGGTAAGGCCCCCAACAGACTATTGGGTTGATAGGCCGGAGATGGAAGCACTGCAAGGTGTGGAGTCGACCGGTACTAATAGGCCGAGCGACTTGACCATCACACAACCAAGACTTCAAGACATGCTGTGTGTGCTCGCGTCCCTGTGCGGTTCCCGCTGAACAGCCGGAACCCGCAACCCCGATGCTCGTATCGGGATTGGTAATTGAATAGT